>NZ_JBXAFF010000002.1:0-23156 GCF_058792815.1 Microbacterium sp. MPR-TSA4 | reverse complement strand
CGTCGCGGCCGTCGTGGGCCGCGTCGACGTCGTCCTGCACGGACCGACCGGAACCCCCGACGACGAGCGCACGCTCCGACGTCTCGCCGAGGGCGGAGCCCGACCGGTCCGTGCCACCGCGGGGATGACCGGCCTGCTGGGAGACGCGCGGTGGCGCGTGCGGGGGCCGGAGAGCAACGCGGTGGCGGGCAACGACGCCAGCGTGGTCATCGAGGTCACCGGTCCCGCGGTCCCCACGACGCTGATGCTCGGCGACCTCTCGGCGGACGGGCAGCGTCGTCTGGCCGCGAGCGCACCGCTGCTGACGTCCTACGCCGTGGTCAAGGTCTCCCACCACGGCAGCGCGGATCAGGATGCCCGGTTCTACGCCCGCCTGCGCCCGGCTCTCGCGATCGTCTCGGTCGGCGCGAACACCTACGGGCATCCGCGCGCGGAGACCCTCACGATGCTCTCCGGGCTGGGCGCACGCATCGACCGCACCGACGCCGAGGGCCTCATTGTCCTGTGGAGCGAGGAGTCGGCCCTCCGCGTCTGGCGCGAGAGGTCTCCGCCGTGACGGCGGCGGCCCGCGACCACGCGGCGGGGCGACGCGACGTCGGACGGCGTCGATAGGCTGGAGGCATGCCACCCGCCGCCCGTCGTCCCGCCGCGCGCGGGGGTTCCCGCACCGCGTCGGCGATCCCTCAGATCTCCTGGCGCAGCCCCCAGCCGGCGCCGATCGTGCTCGTCTCGGGGCCGGAGGACGTCTGCGCGGAGCGTGCGACCGCCGGCATCCGCGAGTTCCTGCGCGCCGAGGACGCGAGCCTCGAGGTCTCCGACCTCCGCGCCGACGACTACACCTCCGGCAGCCTGCTGACACTGACCTCGCCGTCGCTGTTCGGCGAGCCGCGCCTCGTGCGGGTCGGTGGCGTGGAGAAGTGCTCCGACGCCTTCCTCACGGAGGCACTCGCCTACATCGAGGCCCCGCAGGACGGCGCCACCGTCGTCCTGCGCCACACCGGATCGAGCGTCCGCGGCAAGAAGCTGCTCGATGCGATCCGCTCCGGCACGGGCGGGGGAGTGGAGATCGCCTGCCCCGCGGTCAAGCGTGATTCCGACCGGTTCGACTTCGCCGCCGGTGAGTTCCAGACCGCGCGCAAGAAGATCGCGCCGATCGCCCTGCGCGCCCTCGTCGGCGCCTTCTCCGACGATCTCACCGAACTGGCCGCCGCCTGCCAGCAGCTCATCTCCGACGTGCCCGGTGACATCACCGAACAGGTCGTCGAGCGCTACTACGGCGGCCGCGTCGAGACGTCGGCGTTCACCGTCGCCGACACCGCGATAGCCGGCCGCTACGGCGAGGCGCTCGTGGCCCTGCGCCACGCGCTCGCGAGCGGAGCCGACCCGGTGCCGCTGGTGGCCGCGATCGCCTCGAAGCTGCGGACGATGGCGCGGGTCGCCGGCCTGCGCGAGTCGTCGGCATCCATCGCCGCACGCCTCGGGATGAAGGACTGGCAGGTCGACCGCGCCCGCCGCGACCTGACCGGCTGGAACGAGACCAGCCTGGGGCGCGCCATCCAGGCGGCGGCGCGCGCGGATGCCGAGGTCAAGGGCGCCTCGCGCGACCCCGTGTTCGCGGTCGAGCGCCTGATCACGATCATCGCGACGCGCGCCCCCTACGGCGCCTGACCCGCGCCGCACACGACGAAGGCCCGCCCCGGATGCGGGACGGGCCTTCGTGCGACGGGATGCGGCTCAGAGAGCGGCGACCTGCTTCGCGATCGACGACTTGCGGTTCGCGGCCTGGTTCTCGTGGATGACGCCCTTGCTCACGGCCTTGTCGAGCTTCTTCGACGCCTTGGCGAGAGCCTTCTCGGCGGCGGCCTTGTCGCCGGCGGCGATGGCCTCGCGGGTGCGACGCACCTCGGTCTTCAGCTCGCTCTTGACGGCCTTGTTGCGCTCGCGCGCCTTCTCGTTGGTCTTGTTGCGCTTGATCTGCGACTTGATGTTCGCCACGTTCGACGGCTCTTTCGTTCGGTTTTCGATGGATGTGCCGGGGTAGCGGTAGAGGGACGCCTCCGGCGGCGTGCGGGGTGGGACCCACACGCAAGCCAATCACCGAGTCTATCAGGTTGCCGCGTGGCGACCCCGCAATGCGCCGCGCACCCGCGCGCGTGGGGCATGATCGGATCGACCGGGCCCGATCCGGCCGATCCGACGGAGCACCGACGAAGGAGCCTCCCGTGAGCGCAGGGTCCCCCCAGAACGCCCCGACCGCCCCGACCTCCGGCCGCCGCGCGGGCGCGGGCTGGTTCGCACTGTTCACCCTCGCGTGGCTCGCGATCTGGACCGCGCAGCTCACCCCGCTCCAACTCCTCATCCCGCTGCAGCTGGACACCCCGGGTGATGCCGACGGCTGGATCTCCGGGGTCGTCTCCTCCGGCCTGGTGCTCGCGGCGGGAGGCCTCGCCGGGGTCATCGCCGGTCCGCTGGCCGGGGGCATGAGCGATCGGACGCGCGGCAGGTTCGGGCGCCGGCGCCCGTGGGCACTGGGCGGTGTGCTCCTCGGGGCGGGGTCGCTGGTCGCGATCGCCTTCGCGACCGGGCCCCTCGGCGTCGGGGTCGCATGGGTGGGGGTGTCGGTCGGCGTCGCCGTCGCCTCCGCCGCCTTCACCGCCATGATCGCCGACCAGCTGTCGGCTCAGCGGGGCACCGCCTCGGCGGCGATCTCCTCTTCGCAGGCGCTCGGCATCGTGGTCGGCGTCGGCGTCGTCGTGCTGCTCGGACTCGGCGTGGTCGCGGGCTACCTCATGCTCGGCGCCATCCTGCTCTTCGCCGGAGGAGCGGGCGCGCTGCTGCTGCCCGACCCGCCCGCACCGGCGGCGTCGGCGACCGCGCGCACGCGCCGCGCGCTGTCGGCCCGGTTCGCCGCCTTCCGTGATCGAGACTTCGCGTGGATGCTGTGGGGCCGCCTCGTGGCCAACATCGGCAACGCACTCGGCACGGGGCTGCTGCTCTTCTTCCTGCTGTACGGCCTCCACCGCGACCCGGCCGCCGCTCAAGACGAGCTCCTGCTGCTGATCGTCGTGTACACGGTGTTCGTCGTGCTCGCCTCGGTGCTCGCCGGGGCGGTGTCGGATCGCACCGGCAACAGACGAGGGCTGACGGTCGGCGCCGCGCTCGTGCAGGGCGGCGCGGCACTCCTGCTCGCGGTGTTCCCGTCGTTCGAGATGTCGCTCGTGGCGGCCGGTCTGCTCGGCGTCGGCTACGGCGCGTACATGTCGGTGGGTCTCGCCCTCGGCACCGACCTGCTCCCGTTCGCGGAGGACAGTGCGCGCGACCTCGGCTTCGTCAACGTGGCCGCGAGCCTCGGTCAGCTCCTCGGGCCGCTCATCGGCGCGGGACTCGTCGCGGCGGTGGGCGGATTCTGGCTGCTGTTCCTGGGCTCCGCCGTGATGTCGGTGGTGGGCGGCCTCATGACCTTGATGGTACGGGCTCCCCGGCGGCATCCATCGTCGCCAGCGCCAGATCGAGCACGGCGTTGAAGACCCGCGGGCGCATCGCGGTGACCAGGTGCGACGTGCGCGGCACGACGATCAGTTCCGCGCCGGGCACGAGAGAGGCGAAGAGCCGCTCGTTGACGCGCAGCTGATCGAACTGCCCGTTGACGAACCACGTGGGCACGTCGATCCGGCGCAGGGCGGCCAGCAGATCCAGCACCGACAGGCTCCGCAGCGCGATGTCCTGCGCGTCGTAGGCGTAGCCGCCGGCGCCGAAGTCGGCACGGGTCTCCGAGGGCAGTGTGCGATCGAGAACCCATTCGGCGATGGGAGCGCCCCGCCCCGGGAGACGGTCGAAGCCGCGCGCGAGCGTCCGGTAGGTCTGCAGCGCGAGTCCGCGCGGGATGGCGGTGCACGAGGCCGCCACGAAGGCGTCGAGCGGGGGGCGCGTCTCATCGCCGGCGTACGCGATCGAGAGCAGTCCGCCCATCGAATGCCCGACGAGCAGCACGCGACCCTGCCCGGCCGCCGCGCGGACGGCGGTGTCGATCGTCGCGAAGGCGCCGTCGAGGGTGAACTCCTCGGCCATCCGCGTGCCGTGACCGGGGAGATCGAGGGCGATCGCGGATACCCCGCGGTCCTCGAGATGCTCCACCTGCGCGCGCCACATCGTGGCGGACGTGCGGATGCCGTGCACCATCACCACGGTCGTCCTCACCCGGCCAGCCTAAACGGTGGCCACGCACGCCGACGGCCCCGGACACCCGCCGAAGCGGGGCCGGGGCCGCCGGGACGCGCGGATCAGCCGACGACGCGGCGGCGCCGTGTCGTCATCGCGAGCATCATGCCCGCTGCGAGCAGGAACGCACCGCCGAGCGCGAGGCCCCAGGGGAGCTCGGCGCCCGTCGTGGCGAGCACGCCCTCACCCACCACCTCCAGCGGCAGGTTCAGCACGACGCGACCGTCGGCGCCCAGCACGATGAGGTGGTGCGTGCCGGTCTCGAGCGTCCGCGGCACGGCCACCGTGAAGGTGACCCGTCCGCTCGCGTCCGCGGCGGGGATGCCGGTGATCACGATGGGCTGGCTGTTCAGCGTCGCCGCGACCTGCTCTCCGGCGCCGAGACCGGTGAGGGTCACGGTGAAGGACGAGCCGCGCTCGATGCGACCGCCGGCGGCGAGGCCGGTCGTCGACACGCCCACGCCCGATCCGCCCGTCGACGGCGCAGTCGTCGTCGGAGACGGCGACTGCGAGCCGGTCGGCGACGCGGTGGGCGAGCCGGTCGGAGTGCCCGTCGGCGACGGCTCCGGTGTCGGCGTGCCGGTCACGAGCTTCGCCCGGCCGAGCGCCGACGGGGCGATCGGGTCGACCGCCTTGGCGTACGCGAGCGTAGCCGCCAGGTCGACCTGGCCGGTGTCGGTGCGATCCGTGCCCTGCGCGAAGGGCGCGAAGCCGTCACCGCCGTTGGCGAGGAACGAGTTCGTCACCACCGTGAAGGTGTCGGTGTCGGCGATCTTCGTGCCGTTCAGCGACATCGAGACGATGTGCCCCGACCGCGATGCGCTCTGACCGGCCGGCGGCGCGTCCTCCGTGTACTCGTAGGAGAAGCCCTGCGAGACGCCGAGGTGCAGCTTCGGGCGGTCACCCGTCGCCTGCCACTGCCGCGTGAGGATGTCCTTGAGCTGGGCACCCGTGAGCGTCACCGTCACGAGCGTGTTCGCGAAGGGCTGCACGTCGGCGAGCTGCTTGTAGGTCACCGTGCCGTCGCCGACGTAGGTGAGGTCCGCGCGCAGCCCGCCCGGGTTCATGAGCGCGATCTGCGCCTTCTTCCCCGCGTACGCCGGGTTCGTGCTGGTCGCCCACAGGTAGACGTCGGCGACGGTGTTGCCCATCGTCGACTCCACTCCGCGGTCGGAGCCCTTCGTCCCGCCGCGCAGGATGTCGCCCGTGATCGTGCCCACGGGCTGCGCTCCGATGGTGTTGGCCTGGTCGCTGAATCCCTTGACGAGTGCCGCGACCTCGGCATCCGGGGTGAACGGCGTGCTGGCGAAGGTCGTGATCGTCGGGGAGATCGACACGAGCTCGTCGGCGCGCTTGTCGTACGTCACGGTCAGCTGACCCAGCGCCTTGCCGTACTCCGAGGCCTGGATGACCGGACGCAGCCCGCCCGTCGATGCCACCTGCACCTCGCACGCGTACGTCTGGTGCGTGTGCGCCGAGACGATGGCGTCGATGTGGGCGGACGCGCCGCGGATCAGGGTGCCGAAGGCCGAGGGGTCCGTGGCGACCGCCTCGCACTGGTTCGACACCGACGATCCGGAGTGCGTCAGCAGCACCGTCACGTCGGCGAGGTCGCCGTCTGCGATCTCGTCCGCCACCCGGTTCGCGGCCTCCAGCTGGTCGCCGAAGTCGAGGTCCGCGATACCGGCGGGGTCGACCATCGTGGCGGTGTCGGTGGTGACGGTGCCGATGAAGGCGACACGCACGCCGTCGATCGTCTTGATCGCGTACTCGGCCAGCGCGGGCGTCTTCGTGCCCTTCAGGTAGACGTTCGCCCCGAGTGCGTAAGGCGCACCCGCCGCGATCTGCTCCGGCGTCGCGCCCGACGGATCGACGTTGCCGCCGAATCGCGGGATGACACGGTCCCTGAGGTCGGCGAAGCCACGGTCGAACTCGTGGTTGCCGACCGCCGAGACCTCGAGCCCGGAGGCCTTCAGCGCATCGATCGTCGGGGAGTCCTGCTGGATCAGCGAGGTGAACGTCGACGCACCGATGTTGTCTCCCGCAGAGACGAGGACCGTGTTCGGGTTCTGCGCCTTCTTCGTCGCGACCGCACCGGCGAGCACGGCCGCGCCGGCCTCGCCCTGGGTGCCGGCCTCGATGCGTCCGTGGAAGTCGTTGATCGTGAGGATGTCGATCGTCGTCGGCGCTCCGGCGCCCGCGGACAGCCCGACCTTCAACGGATCGTGGTCGCTCGAGCGATAGGGCCCCTCCTGCCAGAACAGCGTGCCGTGGTTGTTGTAGCGGCTGTACTCGAGCGCCACCGACTCACCGGAGTTGATGTTCCAGACGTCGCCGCCGGTCACGCGCTTCCACGCGGCCTCGTTGAGGAGCACGTGGTCGAGCGAACCGGAGAGACCGTCGAAGGAGTAGGTCGAGCGACCCAGCTCCAGCCCCGACTCCGCATCCGTGTACCCGGCGTCGTAGAGGACCTTCAGCGGGTCCTCCTGGGTGTAGGAGTTGAAGTCGCCGACGAGGACGGCGGCGTCTCCGGTGCTCGTGAGCGACGTCACCCAGTCGCGCAGCGCGGTCGCCTGCGCGACGCGCGCCGGGTTCCAGGCGCCCTGGCCGTCCTTCTGGTCGGCCTGCGCGCCCGACGCGCCGGACGAGCCCTTCGACTTGAAGTGGTTCACGACGAACAGGAACGGCTCGCCGCCGGCGACCGGTGCGAACTTCTGCGCGATCGGCTCACGGGCGTTGTCGAACGCCTGGCCGGAGCCCGACAGCGTTCCCAGCGCGAGCGCGTCGCCCACCCGCTCCACACGAGCGGGCTGGTAGATGATCGCGTTGCGGATGACGTCCTGCTCGGACGCGTCGGGCAGCTGCGCGGATGCCGGCACGTATGCCCACTTCGAGGAGCCCGCCGCGGTGTTGAGTGCGTCGACGAGCGTGGAGACCGCCGTGTCGGGCGTGCTCGGCGTGGTCTTCGCCGAGTTCTCGATCTCCATCAGACCCACGACCGACGCGTCCAGGGTGTTGATCGCCGAGACGATCTTGGACTGCTGGCGCGCGAGGTCGGCAGCACCCCAGGCGCCGCGCAGGTCACACCCGGTGCGGACGTTGGTGCCGACGCCGGCGCGATCGGTGTACGGCTGGCACGCCGCGTTCGACGAGCCCAGCGTGGTGAAGTAGTTGAGCACGTTGAACGAGCCGACGCTGAGGTCGCCGCCGACGGAGGCCGGTGCCGCCGTGCGCGGATTGCTGAACGTGGCCTGACCCTGCGTGACACCGTCGCCGGGCAGGAACGATGCCGGGTTCAGCTTCCACGCGTTGTTGCGGTAGTCGAGGACGAACGAGCCGGTGAGGGTGGCGGTGCCGCCCACGACGACCGGGTGGTCGACGGAGACGTAGGCCGGGGTCAGGTCGCCGTTGAGGAGCGCTCCGGTGCCGCTGTTCGCACGCGCGGCGTAGTCGAGCGATCCGCCGTCGTCGAGGACGACGCCGCGCGCGAGGTTGTCGGCCGCGACGGCCTCCGCCTCGGCGGAGCCGGGGCGCGCGACGTCGGTGGGCTGGCGCAGCACGCCCGTTCCGGCGGCGAGACCGACCTCGCCGTAGCGGTTCGTGTTGTTCGTGTTGGTGACCGTGAAGGTGCTCGAGACGGTGACGAGCATCGACTCGAGGCTCTCACGCTGCGCGATCGACGTCGGCCAGCTCGTGAGCGTGACCGGCGCCGGCTTCGCGGCATCCGCGATCTTCGTCGTCTTGCCGGCCTCGACGCTCAGCTGGGTGAGTCCGTTGAACTCGCCCGCCGTCCCCGTCACCCGCACGGTGTCGCCGAGCGCGACCTCGTTCGCGACGGACGCGGTCCTGGTGTACACGAAGACGGCGTCGGATGCGGTGTGGCTGCCCAGATCGATCGCACCGCCGGTGCCGGGCGTCTGGATGACGTAGCCGTTGTAGCCGCCCACCGGGTAGTGCGCGGTGACGACGCCCTCCGTGGTGACGGTCTGGCCGTTGAGGGGCGTGGCATCGCCCGTGCCCTGGATCGCCGCGATGGGAGTCACGGTGTCGGTGCCGGGAGCCGTGGACGTCGGGCTCGGGCTCGGCGATGCCGTCGGTGAGGCGGTCGGCGAGGGCGACGGGACGTTACCGGCCGCGTTCTGCGGCGTGGGGTCGGCCGCCACGAAGTCGGCGCCGTTGACGGCGGTGTTCGTGTGGGCGGCGTCGCGCGTGATGCTCGTCGCGTTCGTCGTCGCGGGGGCGGGCGATCCGCCGGCGGCGGGCGCGGCGGCCGAGCCCCAGGCGACGTAGTCGACGACGTCGGCATCCGTCGGGCCCGTGATCGCCGCCGCGCTCGACACGAGTGCGACCTTGCCGGTGGTGCCGCTCATGGCCAGGTCGCCGATCGCGTCCGGCGTGGGCAGGGCGGTCGTGCCGCCGGCACCGATCTTCTCCTGCACGAGGAAGGTCGATCCCGCCGGGATCGATCCGGAGAGGGCGTTCTTGGTCCACGTGGTGCCGGTGGCCGAGGCGTACTGCAGCGACCACCCCTCCAGGCTCACCGCCGAGGAGGAGACGTTGACGAGCTCGACGAAGTCGTGCGTGTAGGTCGCGCCGTTGTTGCCACCCCCGCCGTAGACCTCGTTGATGAGCACAGCCGCGCCGGTGTCGACGGCGGCTCGCGCCGGAAGGGCGGCGAGCCCCAGACCGCTGAAGGCGAGGGCTCCGGCTGTGATGGCGGCGACGACCGAGCGTCGCTTCCGCCTGTCGGCGGTGGGACGCGGTGCGTCCGGTGTCTGATCTGACACGTGTTCTCCCTGGTTTCGCATGCAACAAGCGACGGCCGCCCGAGCGGTCGTCCGTCAGTGTGGATTCGGACCCATGATGGGGATGCCGGGGGGCGGGGCGGTTGCGTGCCGGTGAACACGCGACGGCACCCCGTGTCATCGGGTCTGAGATCGAGCATCGGCGGCGCCGGGGCGCCCGGACAAGGGCGAGCAGCGTTAACTCTTTCTCATCGGCCGGTTCTCTGGCGCGCCGCCGTCGCCGTCGGATAGGGTGCCGCCGCCGCGGGCGGGCGCGACGCGGCGACGCCGGTAGACTGCTCGGGACATGTCACCGCGCGCCCTGAAGCCTCTCGAGCCGTCTGCGACCCCTCCAGAGCTGATCCGCAATTTCTGCATCATCGCCCACATCGACCACGGCAAGTCGACGCTGGCCGACCGCATGCTGCAGATCACGGGCGTCGTGTCCGACCGCGACATGCGCGCGCAGTACCTCGACCGCATGGACATCGAGCGCGAGCGCGGCATCACGATCAAGTCGCAGGCGGTGCGGATGCCGTGGGCGACCTCGGACGGCACCTTCGCCCTCAACATGATCGACACCCCGGGTCACGTCGACTTCACCTACGAGGTCTCCCGGTCGCTGGCGGCGTGCGAGGGCGCCATCCTCCTGGTGGACGCCGCTCAGGGCATCGAGGCGCAGACCCTCGCGAACCTCTATCTCGCGCTCGAGAACGATCTGCAGATCATCCCCGTGCTCAACAAGATCGACCTCCCCGCCGCCGACCCGGAGAAGTACGCCGCGGAGCTCGCCAACCTCATCGGCGGCTCACCCGACGACGTGCTGCGCGTCTCGGGCAAGACCGGCATGGGCGTCGAAGAGCTCCTCGACCGCATCGTCGAGCGCATCCCGGCGCCCGTCGGCGACGCGTCGGCTCCGGCACGGGCGATGATCTTCGACTCCGTGTACGACGCCTACCGCGGCGTCGTCACCTATGTGCGCATGGTCGACGGCAAGCTGGAGCCGCGAGAGCGCATCCAGATGATGTCGACGCGCGCGACGCACGACCTGCTGGAGATCGGTGTGTCCAGTCCCGAACCCGTCCCGACGCGCGGGCTCGGAGTCGGCGAGGTCGGCTATCTCATCACCGGCGTGAAGGACGTGCGCCAGTCGAAGGTCGGCGACACGATCACCAACCATCGCAAGCCGGCGACGACGGCCCTGGCCGGATACACCGACCCGAAGCCGATGGTGTTCAGCGGCGTCTACCCCATCGACGGCAGCGACTACGCGGATCTGCGCGAAGCGCTCGACAAGCTGAAGCTGTCCGACGCCTCGCTGCAGTACGAGCCGGAGACCTCGGTGGCGCTCGGCTTCGGCTTCCGTTGCGGATTCCTCGGTCTGCTGCACCTCGAGATCATCACCGAGCGCCTCTCGCGCGAGTTCGACCTCGACCTCATCACCACCGCGCCGTCGGTGACGTATGAGGTCACGACCGACACCGGCGAGCACGTCGTGGTCACCAACCCCAGCGAGTACCCCGACGGCCGCGTGGCCTCGGTGTCCGAGCCCGTCGTGAAGGTCGGCATCCTGCTGCCCAAGGATTACGTCGGCACGGTGATGGAGCTGTGCCAGCAGCGCCGCGGAACGCTGCTGGGCATGGACTACCTCTCCGAGGACCGCGTCGAGCTGCGCTACAACATGCCGCTGGGTGAGATCGTGTTCGACTTCTTCGACCAGCTGAAGTCGAAGACGCAGGGCTACGCGAGCCTCGACTACGAGCCGGCGGGCTCCCAGGAGGCCGACCTCGTGAAGGTCGACATCCTGCTGCAGGGCGAGAAGGTGGATGCCTTCAGCTCGATCGTGCACCGCGAGAAGGCCTACGCCTACGGCACCCTCATGACCGAGCGCCTGCGCAAGCTCATCCCGCGTCAGCAGTTCGAGGTGCCGATCCAGGCCGCGATCGGCGCCCGCATCATCGCCCGCGAGAACATCCGCGCCATCCGCAAGGACGTGCTCGCGAAGTGCTACGGCGGCGACATCACGCGTAAGCGCAAGCTGCTCGAGAAGCAGAAGGAGGGCAAGAAGCGCATGAAGATGGTGGGTCGCGTCGAGGTGCCCCAGGAGGCCTTCATCGCCGCCCTCTCGGGCGACGTCGAGGGCAAGGACAAGAAGTAGGACGCCCCCGTTAGGCTGGAGACCATGCGTCGCGGAAGCTTTCAGGACGACACCGTCGACTACGCCGCGGTCGGTGCGACGCAGGCGCACGACCTCATGAGCTACCCGCCGGAGAACAGTGTCCCGGCCGAGGACTCGCTGCTGCTGGGCAGCGGACAGGCTCGCTTCGAGTCGTCCGCGGAGGCCCTCCTGTCGTGGTCGGCCCTGCGCGGCGCCGGCCTGCAGATCAGCGATGTGCGCCCGGCGGCAGGCCCGATGTACACGGGCGTCGGCTACGACATCGACGGCACGCCCACGGTCGCGAGCCGCCTCGAGGCCGACCAGCGCTTCGATGCGGACGGCACACCGTACGTGGCCGCGGGCACCACGATCCGCGTCCACGGTCACGTCAAGCGCATGAGCGCCGACGGCGAGCTGCGGGTCATCTACGCGATCGAGGAGCCCCGTCGGGTCGGTTTCGCGCTCGGCACCGTGGGCGGCTCGGTCGTCAGCGGTGAGGAGTCCTTCGTCGTGACGTGGGCCGACAACGACGAGGTGCGCTTCACGGTGCGCGCCTTCGACCGCCCCGTCTCGGCGCTGTACCGGCTGATCCCGCCCCTGCTCAAGCGCCGCCGCCGCGAGCTCTTCCGGGGCTATCTGCGCGCCATCTCCCCGATGTACACGACCCCCGCCTGATGGGATCCGCCCTCCCTCTCGGCGATCCCGCGCCCTCCGACGGCGCCCTGCCCCCCGACATCGTGATCGACCCCGATCGCGACTTCGGGGTCTACCTGCACGTGCCCTTCTGCCGCGTCCGCTGCGGCTACTGCGACTTCAACACCTATACGGCCGGCGAGCTGCGCGGAGCGCGGCAGGACGCCTACGCCGACGAGGTCCTGCGCGAGATCGCGCTGTCGCGGGAGGTGCTGAGCGCGCGGGGGCCGCTGCGGGCGGCATCCACCGTCTTCTTCGGCGGGGGCACCCCCACCCTGCTGCCCGGGGGCGACCTCGCCCGCATGCTCGACGGCGTCCGCACCGGCTTCGGCCTCGCCGACGGCGCGGAGGTCACCGTCGAGGCCAACCCCGACACCGTCACGGATGCCCTCGCGCGCGAGCTGGCCGCCGCCGGAGTGACGCGGATGTCGATCGGCATGCAGTCCGCCGTGCCGCACGTGCTCGCGGCGCTCGACCGCACGCACGACCCGGCAGGCGTGCGCACCGCCGTCGAGGCGGCGCGCACCGCCGGTCTCGACGTCAGCGTCGACCTCATCTACGGCGCGCCGGGGGAGTCGCTCGACGACTGGCGCCGCTCGGTCGAGACGGCCGTCGGGCTCGATCCCGACCACATCTCCGCATACGCGCTCATCATCGAAGACGGCACCAAACTGGCGCGGCAGATCCGCCGCGGCGATGTCGCGGCCCCCGACGACGACCTGCAGGCCGACATGTACGAGCTGGCGGACGAGGCCTTCGCCGCCGCCGGCTACGACTGGTACGAGGTGTCGAACTGGGCGCGCAGCCCGCAGCAGCGCTCCCGGCACAACCTGGCCTACTGGCGGGGCACCGACTGGTGGGGCTACGGCCCGGGGGCGCACAGTCACGTGGACGGGCTGCGCTGGTGGAACGTCAAGCACCCGGCCGCGTACGCGCAGCGCCTGGCCGCCGACGAGTCGCCCGCCGCGGCGCGCGAGCGCCCGGATGCCGCGGCGCGCCGGCTCGAAGACGTGCTCCTGCGCTCGCGCATCGCGGAGGGGATCGCCGTCTCGGATCTCACCGGCGAGGGCCGTCACGCCATCGCCGCCCTGATCGCCGACGGCCTCATCGACGGCGCCGCCGCGGTGCGCGGACGTGTGGTGCTCACGCGGCGGGGACGCCTTCTCGCCGACGCCGTGGTCCGCGCCCTCACCGTCTGAGGCGGCGCACGCGGTAGGATTGGCACTCGACAACCCGGAGTGCCAACGAGGAGGAATGATGGTCTCGGAACGCGGCCTGCAGGTCCTCCGCGCGATCGTGCAGGACTACGTCGACACGCACGAGCCGGTCGGGAGCAAGGCGATCGTCGAACGACACCAGTTCGGGGTCTCCGCGGCCACGATCCGAAACGACATGGCGCTGCTCGAAGACGAAGAGCTCATCGCCGCGCCGCACACCTCGTCGGGGCGCGTGCCGACCGACAAGGGCTACCGCGTCTTCGTCGACCACCTCGCGGAGCTGCGTCCCCTCTCGGGCGCGCAGCGCTCGGCGATCTCGTCCTTCCTCAGCGACCCGGGCGACCTCGACGATCTGCTGATGCGGACGGTGCGCGCCCTCACCCAGCTCACCGGACAGGTCGCGATCGTCCAGTACCCCTCGTTCGCCCGGGCGAACGTCTCGCACGTCGAGTTCGTCCACCTCGGGGGCGCGCGGGTGGTCGTCATCGTGGTCACCGACACGGGGCGCGTCTCGCAGCGGGTCGCCTTCCTCGCGGAAGAGCTGAGCGAGCAGTCGGCCGCACAGGTGAAGACCGCGATCGCCCAACTCGTGACCGGGAAGCCCGTCGGAGACGCCGCCGCCGCGATCGCGGAGCTCGCGGCATCCGTGCCCGCCGGAACCCGCATCGACGACGCGCTGCGGGTCGTCGCCCGGATCGTCGGCGAGGAGCTCGACGACTTCCGCCAGGATCGGTTGGTCATGGCCGGCAGCGCGACCCTCGCCCGACGTGAGAGCGACTTCCGCGGCAGCATCTATCCGCTCCTCGAGGCCATCGAGGAGCAGGTCACGCTCCTGCGGCTGATGGGGGAGATGGTCGCCGACGAACACGGTCTCGCCGCGAGCATCGGGCGCGAGAATGCGGCGTTCGGTCTGACGGAGGCCTCGGTCCTGACGAGCGACTACGACACGACCGGAACCCGTGCCCGCGTCGGCCTGCTCGGTCCGACGCGCATGGACTATCCCACCAACCTCGCGGCGGTCCGCGCCGTCGCGCACTATCTGAGCCGGCTCCTCGACGAGGACGACGCGTCCCGCTGAGCGATCCGCTCCCGAACACCCACCCGCGCCCGAGAGGGCAGGAAAGGCGATTGTGGCCGACCACTACGAAGTCCTGGGCGTCTCCCGTGACGCGAGCCCCGAGGAGATCAAGAAGGCGTACCGGCGTCTGGCGCGCGAGCTGCACCCCGACGTGAACCCGGGCGCCGATGCGTCCGAGCGGTTCAAGCTCGTCACGCACGCCTACGACGTGCTCAGCGACCCCGAGCAGCGTCAGCGCTACGACATGGGCGGCGACGGCTCGCCCTTCGGCGGGGGAGCGGGCGCCGGCTTCGGCGGGTTCGGCGACATCTTCGAGACCTTCTTCGGCGGCGGCGGAGCCCGGACCGGACGACCCCGATCCCGCCGGGAGCGGGGCCAGGACGCGCTCGTGCGCGTCACGCTCGATCTCGCCGACGTGGTCTTCGGCACGCACCGCGACATCGAGGTCGACACCGCAGTGCTCTGCGACACCTGCCAGGGCTCGTGCTGCCAGCCCGGCACGCAGCCGACCACCTGCGACATCTGCCACGGCTCCGGCCAGGTGCAGCGGACGGTGCGCAGCCTGCTCGGCAACGTGGTCACGTCGCAGCCGTGCACCACGTGCCAGGGCTACGGCACGACGATCCCCTACCCGTGCGCCACCTGCCAGGGGCAGGGCCGGGTGCGCGCGCGCCGCACGGTGTCGGTCGACATCCCGGGCGGCGTGGAGACCGGCCTGCGCCTGCAGCTGCCCGGGTCCGGCGAGGTCGGTCCCGCGGGCGGACCCAACGGCGACCTCTATCTCGAGGTCACCGTCGCGAACCACGAGGTCTTCAGCCGCGAAGGCGACGATCTGCTCGCCACGCTGGAGGTGTCGATGCCGGACGCGATCCTGGGTACCCGCACCACGATCTCCTCGCTCGACGGCGACGTCGACCTGGAGGTCCGATCCGGGGTGCAGTCCGGCGATGTGCTCACCGTCAAGGGTCGCGGCATCACGCCGCTGCGCGGCGGCACGCGCGGCGACCTGCGCGTCGGCGTGCAGGTCGTCACGCCCACGAAGCTCGACGCCAAGGAACGCGCCCTCATCGAGGACTTCGCCAAGCGGACCAAGGCTCCCGCCCCGCGGCTGGCGCAGTTCCACCAGGGCATGTTCTCCAAGCTCCGCGACCGGTTCCGCGGCTGACATGGCGCTCCACTTCCTCGTCGATGAGCCATCGGTCGACGGTGCCGACGTGTCGACCGCCGACGCCGGCGACGAGGTCGTCATCACGGGCGCGGAGGCGCATCACGCCGCCGTCGTGCGGCGTGTGCGCATCGGCGAGGAGGTGACCATCGGCGACGGCCGGGGCGTCTGGCTGACCGGCGTCGTCACCGCATCCGCCCCCAAACGGGTCGTCGTGTCGGTGAGGTCGCGGTCGCAGCAGGCGGCCGCGAGCCCCCGCATCGTCCTCGCCCAGGCCCTCGCGAAGGGAGACCGCGACGAGCTCGCGGTGCAGGCGGCCACCGAGCTCGGCGTCGACGAGGTCGTCCCGTGGCAGGCGGCACGCAGCATCTCGCGCTGGACGGGCGAAAAGGCCGTCAAGCGAGTCGGCCGCTGGCAGAGCATCGTGCGCGAGGCGGCGAAGCAGGCGCACCGTGCCTGGACCCCCACCGTCGGCGCCGTGCTCACGACGCGCGAACTGGCCGCGCGCGCAGACCGGGCGCGCGTGCTCGTGCTGGAGCCGACCGCCGGCACCGCGCTCACCGCCGTTGCGCTCGACGACGTCGCGGAGGTCGTGCTCGTGGTCGGCCCGGAAGGCGGCGTCAGCGCGGAGGAGATCGCCGAGCTCACGGAGGCCGGCGCGATCGCCGTGCGCCTCGGCGACACGGTGCTGCGCACCTCGACGGCCGGGCCCGCCGCCCTGGCCATCGTCAACGCCCGGCTCGGCCGCTGGTGACGGGCGCTGACTACACTCGGAGTATGAGCGAACCGTCCATCTTCACGCGCATCCTGCAGGGGGAGATCCCGGCCGAGATCCTCGCCGAGACCGAGAACGTGTTCGCGATCCGCGACATCGCACCGCAGGCGCCCGTGCATCTGCTGGTCATCCCCAAGTCCGCCGCGCACCGCGACGTGGTCGAGCTCGCGGCATCCGACCCCGCTCTGCTCAGCGAGATGGTGGGCCTCGCCCACACGCTCGCCGCCGAGCACGCCGACGGCGACTTCCGTCTGATCTTCAACACCGGCTCCGGCGCGGGGCAGACGGTGTTCCACGTGCATGCCCACGTCCTCGCCGGTGGACTCGACGAAGGGAGCCTCGGTGGCTGAACCCGCCGACAGCGAACAGGGCGCGGCCGTCGAGCGGATCCTCGCCGACGGCATCGCGATGGTGCAGCTGCTCGGACCGCAGGATCGCCTGCTGCGGGTCGTCGAGCGTGAGCACCCGGATGTCGAGGTGCACGTACGGGGCAACGAGATCACCCTCAGCGGGGATCGGGATGTCGTGGCCCGGGCGCGCGCACTCGTCGACGAGCTGATCGCCATGGCGCGGGCGGGCCAGGGCCTGGAGCCCGCCGACGTGCGCACGTCGGAGCGGATCCTCCGCGCCGACACGGGCGAACGGCCGTCAGAGGTGCTGGGCGAGGCGATCCTCAGCTCGCGCGGCCGCACGATACGACCGAAGACGCTCGGTCAGAAGCGGTACGTGGACGCGATCGACGAGAACACCATCGTGTTCGGCATCGGCCCGGCCGGTACCGGCAAGACCTACCTCGCCATGGCGAAGGCCGTCCAAGCGCTGCAGCGCAAGGAGGTCGACCGCATCATCCTGACGCGACCGGCCGTCGAGGCCGGTGAACGCCTCGGGTTCCTCCCGGGCACGCTGACCGACAAGATCGATCCGTACCTGCGACCGCTCTACGACGCGCTCAACGAGATGATGGACCCGGAGATCGTCCCCAAGCTCATGGCGTCGGGGACGATCGAGGTCGCCCCGCTGGCATACATGCGCGGGCGCACCCTGAACAACTCGTTCGTCGTGCTCGACGAGGCGCAGAACACGACGCCCGAGCAGATGAAGATGTTCCTCACCCGGCTGGGGTTCGGCACGCGCATGGTCGTGACCGGCGACATCACCCAGATCGACCTGCCGCAGGGCGCCTCCGGACTCCGGCTGGTGACCCGCGTGCTGAAGGACATCGACGACATCCATTTCTCGCTGCTGACCAGCGAGGACGTCGTCCGCCACAGCCTCGTCGGACGCATCGTCGACGCGTACAGCGTGTACGACGAGCAGCGGCTCGCGTCGCGACGCGAACGCGACGAGGCCTCCGAGTTCGCCAGCCGCGCCGAGCGGCGGGGCCAGACCCGAGGCGGCGGCCCCCGAGACCACCTGCCGCCGCGAGGAACCCAGCGAGGACGCGCATGACCATCGAGATCACCAACGAGTCCGGCGTCGACATCGACGAGACGGTGCTGCTGCGCCTCACCGAGAACAACCTCGCGGAGCTGCACGTCAGCCCCGACGCCGACGTGGCGATCCTGCTCGTCGACGAGGGCGCCATGGAAGCCCTGCACGTGCAGTGGATGGACGAGCCGGGGCCGACCGACGTGCTCAGCTTCCCGATGGACGAGCTGCGCCCCGGCACCCAGGAGCAGCCCACGCCGCCCGGGCTGCTCGGCGACATCGTGCTCTGCCCGCAGGTCGCCGAGACGCAGGCCCAGGCCGCCGGTCACACGACGATGGACGAGCTCATCCTGCTGACCACCCACGGCCTGCTGCATCTGCTCGGATTCGACCACGCCGAGAAGGAGGAGGAGCGCGAGATGTTCGGGCTCCAGCGCGACCTCATCGCGGCCTTCCACGTGTCCGAGCGCCGACGACGCGCATGACCGAGATCCTCCTCCTGGTCGCCGCCGCCCTCCTCGTCGCGCTGGGGGGCTTGATGGCCGCCCTCGATGCCGCGCTCGGAGTGACCTCCCGCGCCGACCTGGCGGAGATGTCGGTCACCGGTCGCAACGGCGTGGCGCTGGCGCGCATCGGCGCCGATCCCGAGGCGCACGGCAACGCGGTCGTGTTCATCAGGATCCTGGCCGAGACGACGGCGGCGGTGGTGGTCACGGTGGCCTTCACCCTCGCCTTCGACAGCATCTGGTGGGCGATGCTGGCCGCGGCCATCCTGATGACCGTGGTCTCGTTCGTCCTCGTGGGCGCCAGTCCCCGCGCCGTGGGTCGCCAGCATGCCCGGGGACTCCTGCACGCCTGCGCGCCCCTCGTGCGCGGCGCACGCATCGTTCTGGGCCCGCTCGCGCACCTCCTCGTCATCGTCGGCAACCGGGTGACGCCCGGCATCCACCGCGGCACCTCGTTCGCCAGCGAGGAGCAGCTGCTGAGCATGGTCGACGAAGCCGCGTCGCAGGACCTCATCGAGGAGGACGACCGCGAACTCATCCACTCCGTGTTCGAGTTCACGGACACGTTCGTGCGGGAGGTCATGGTCCCGCGCACCGACATGGTGACGATGGATGCCGCCGCGACGACCCAGGAGGCCATGCAGCTGTTCCTCGACAAGGGCGTCTCGCGCGTCCCGGTCGCGGACGGCGAGGCCGACGACATCACCGGCGTGGTCTATCTGAAGGACCTGGTGCAGTTCGCCTACCGCGACGAGACGGCGTGGCGGGACGCGCCCGTCGCGCAGATCGCACGCCCCGCCGTGTTCGTGCCGGAATCGATGAAGGCCGAGACCCTGCTACAGCAGATGAAGCGGGATGCCGTGCACGTCTGCCTCGTCGTGGACGAGTACGGCGGCGTCTCCGGCCTCGTCACCCTGGAAGACCTCATCGAGGAGCTGGTCGGCGAAATCTCCGACGAGTACGACCCGCGCTCGAGCGAGGTCGTCGAGCTCGGCGCGGGACGCTACCGCGTGAGCGCACGCCTCGGCCTCGACGAGGTGGGGGAGCTGTTCGGCCTCGAGCTCGAGGACGACGACGTCGACTCGATCGGCGGTCTGCTCGGCAAGCTCCTCGGACGGGTGCCGCTTCCGGGCGCGACCGCCGAGTACTCCGGCCTGCGACTGACCGGCGGCACCTCGCGCGGCCGCGGTCGGGGTCTGGCCACCGTCTTCGTCGAGGCCACGGACCGACTCCGGGCCGTCGACGCCGCCTGGGGCGATGAACGCCGCACCGAACGAGAAGAGGCCGGCCGATGACCCCTCCCGCCGACGACCGCACCCGATCGGGATTCGTGACCTTCGTGGGTCGGCCCAACGTGGGCAAGTCCACCCTCACCAACGCCCTCGTGGGCGAGAAGGTCGCCATCACCTCCGACAAGCCGCAGACCACCCGGCGGGCCATCCGCGGCATCGTCAACCGCCCGGCCGGCCAGCTGGTGATCGTCGACACCCCCGGCATCCACAAGCCGCGCACGCTGCTCGGACAGCGCCTGAACGACCTCGTGGAGCAGGTACTCGGCGACGTCGACGCCATCGGCTTCCTCGTTCCGGCGACCGAGAAGGTCGGCCCCGGCGACCGCCGTATCGCGGCATCCCTCGACGGCTACCCGCGGGCGAAGAAGGTGGCCATCGTCACCAAGACCGACATCGCCTCCCGCGACGAGATCACCGAGCGTCTCTTGGAGGTCGACAGCCTGCGCGAGGACTGGGACGCCGTGATCCCGCTGTCGGCCGTCGCGAACGAACAGCTCGACGTGCTCGCCGACGAGCTGCTCACGCTCATGCCGACCGGCCCCGCGCTCTATGAGGAGGGGGTGGTCACCGACGAGTCCCTCGAGGACCGGATCGCGGAGATCATCCGCGAGGCGGCGCTGGAGGGCGTACGCGACGAGCTGCCGCACTCGATCGCCGTGACCATCGACGACATCTCCCGCCGCGACGAAGGCGAGCTCACCGACATCTACGCGAACCTCGTCGTCGAGCGCGACAGCCAGAAGGCGATCATCATCGGCCACAAGGGGTCGCGACTGGCGGCCGTCGGTGCGCGGGCGCGGGCGCAGATCGAACCCCTCGTCGGCACGAAGGTGTTCCTGAAGCTGCACGTACGCGTCGCGAAGGAATGGCAGCGCGATCCCAAGCAGCTCGGACGGCTGGGGTTCTGACGTGGCGCGCCAGTGGATCGCCCGCCGGGCCGGAACGCCCGCGACGTGGGAGTTCGCCGATGTCGAGGTGCCCGCTCCCGGCCCCGGCGAGGTCATGATCCGCGTTCACGCCGCCGGTGTGAACCCCGCCGACGCGAAGCACGTCGCCGCCGAGAACGGTCAGTCCTGGCCCGTCGCGATCGGGTACGAGGTCTCGGGTGAGATCGTCGCTCTCGGCCCCGACACGGTGATCGGGTCGGGGCCCGCCGCGATCGGCGACGAGGTCGTCGCGTTCCGGATCGCCGGCGGCTACGCGACGGCTCTGACCGTGGATGCCGCCACGGCGTTCCACAAGCCGTCGCCGCTGACCCACCCGGAGGCGGCGAACCTCCTGCTCACCGGCACGACCGCCGCCGAGATGCTGCACGTCGTGGAGGCGAAGCCGGGGGAGACGATCCTGCTGCACGGTGCCTCGGGCGCCGTGGGCGTGGCCGTGCTGCAACTGGCCGCACTGCGCGGCATCCACGTCATCGGCACCGCAGCCGAGACCTCGTTCGACCGCGTGCGCCGCTTCGGCGGCGAGCCGGTGGTCTACGGACCCGGCCTCTCCGAGCGCCTGGCCGCCGTCACGGGCGACGTTCCGATCGTCGCGGCGCTGGATGCCGTCGGCACCGACGAGGCGATCGACGTCTCGCTCGCCGTCGTCTCCGACCGGCATCGGATCGTGACGATCGTGAATCCCGCGCGCGCCCGGCAGGACGGCTTCCGCTGGATCGCCGGCGCCCTGCCGGACAGCGCCCGCTTCCGCGACGAGGCGCGCGCCGGGCTCGTCGCGGCCGCGCAGGCCGACACGCTCGTCGTCCCGGTGGCTCGGACGTTCCCGCTCAGCGAGGCGCCGGCTGCGCTCGCGCTGCTCGCGGAAGGACACCCCGGCGGAGCGCTGGCGCTGATCCCGTGAGTCGCACCGCCTCGCATGGCGGTGTACGCTGTCGTCATGCGCGCGTTCGGCCTCCTTCTTAGCCGCCGCGACGAGACCTCGTTCTAGGGCCTTCCTCGTCGCGGAGCTTGGCATTTCCTGCCGCCGGCGGCCCGCCCTCATCAGACGAGAGAAGCGAACCCCATGAAGAACACGCAGCAGCCGTCCGGCATGCCGATCCACAAGTACCGTCCGTTCCACGAGCAGATCCGTGTCGACCTGCCCGATCGCACGTGGCCCGACGCCCGCATCACGACCGCGCCGCGCTGGTGCGCCGTCGACCTGCGCGACGGCAACCAGGCACTCATCGACCCGATGAGCCCCGAGCGCAAGCTCATCATGTTCGAGCTGCTCGTCGGCATGGGCTACAAGGAGATCGAGGTCGGCTTCCCCTCCGCCAGCCAGACGGACTTCGACTTCGTGCGCCAGCTCATCGAAGAGGACCGGATCCCCGACGACGTCACCATCCAGGTGCTGACCCAGGCGCGCGAACACCTCATCGAACGCACCTACGAGGCCATCGCGGGCGCCAAGCAGGCGATCGTGCACCTCTACAACTCGACGAGCGTGCTGCAGCGCGAGGTCGTGTTCCGCAGCGACAAGCAGGGCATCATCGACATCGCGCTGAACGGGGCGCGCCTGTGCCGTGAGTTCGAGAAGCGCATCCCCGAGACGGCCGTCTACTACGAGTACTCGCCCGAGTCGTACACCGGCACGGAGCTCGAGTTCGCCGTCGACATCTGCAACCAGGTCATCGAGGTGTTCGAGCCGACGCCCGAGCGCAAGGTCATCATCAACCTGCCCGCGACCGTGGAGATGGCGACGCCGAACGTCTACGCCGACTCGATCGAGTGGATGAGCCGCCGCCTCGCGCACCGCGAGAACGTCATCCTGTCGCTGCACCCGCACAACGACCGCGGCACGGCGATCGCCGCCGCCGAGCTCGGCTACATGGCGGGCGCTGACCGTATCGAGGGGTGCCTGTTCGGCAACGGGGAGCGCACCGGCAACGTCGACCTGGTGGCCCTGGGCATCAACATGCTGACGCAGGGGATCGACCCGCAGATCGATTTCAGCGACATCGACCAGGTCAAGCGCACCGCGGAGTACTGCAACCAGCTGCCCGTCCACGAGCGCAGCCCCTGGGCGGGCGACCTCGTGTTCACGGCCTTCAGCGGCTCGCACCAGGACGCCATCAAGAAGGGCTTCGAGGCCATGGAGGCGCGGGCCGCGGCATCCGGAGTCACCGTCGACGAGATCGAGTGGGCGGTGCCGTACCTGCCGATCGACCCGAAGGACCTGGGCCGCTCGTACGAGGCCGTCATCCGCGTCAACTCGCAGTCCGGCAAGGGCGGCGTCGCGTACCTGCTGAAGACCGACCACGCGCTGGATCTGCCCCGCAAGCTGCAGATCGAGTTCTCCGGGGTCGTGCAGGCCAAGACGGATGCCGAGGGCGGCGAGGTCTCCAGCGCGCAGATTTGGGACATCTTCACCGATGAGTACCTGCCGGCCCGTGACGCGGACGAGAAGTGGGGCCGCTTCGAGCTGCTGTCCACCCGGACGCAGAGCGACATGTCGGGCGAGGTGTCACTGGAGGTCACCCTCCGCGACGGCGAGGAGACCTTCTCGACCCGCGGCGTCGGCAACGGCCCGGTGTCCGCGTTTCTCGAGGTCGTGCGTGCGCAGGGCTTCGAGGTGACGCTGTACGACTACGTCGAGCACACGCTCAGCGCCGGCGGCGACGCGCAGGCCGCCTCGTACGTCGAGCTGCAGGTCGACGGCGAGCGGCTGTGGGGCGTCGGCATCGACGGCGACATCTCCACGGCATCCCTCAAGGCGATCGTGTCGTGCGTCAACCGCGCGATCCGCACCCGCGAGCGCTCGGCGTCGCTGGCCGCGGTCTGAGGTCGCCGCGTTTCGACTCGTCGCTGCGCTCCTCGCTCAACGACCGGGAGGCTTCCCGCCCCGGTCGTTGAGCG